>NZ_CP038274.1 GCF_004571175.1 Legionella israelensis | reverse complement strand
ACTTCCCTTCCCAAAGGACAGGCCTTTGTGTTCGCCAATGGTGGCGAGCTTTATAAAATCCGTATTCCCTTGCCTATCAACGATGGGCTGGCGCCAGATGATGTCGTCAGTGCCATGCGCGAGCTTAATTTTAAAAGCAAGTCTCCAAGTGATGAACACGAAATGGATGATCAACGAAATCCTACTTTTTGTCAGTTCTTCCACACGAGTCCTGAAAGAGTAGCTGAGCCCTTGGAAAAAGGACAAGAATCAGATGCATTGGTGCCAGATATAGACTCCCACAGTATGAGCGCTTCACAGGAAAAGCAAGTATTGCATCGGCAGGCGAACGTTGACGAACCGCTTAAGGAAGAACCATCACTAAGCCTAATTAGTGAAAGCGATTTATCAATCATTGAAGAAAAGCAAACAGAGGAAAGGGTGGGTGAGGATGGTTTAACGCTTGTATCCGACTTTACTTCCTGGCTTGAAAAACGGATGAACTCCAATAATCGTGCCTACAAACCAGAAAGCCAAAGACTTATTAAAACAAGTAAAGAATTTAGCAGCGATACAGTCTTTGTCACCGAAGAAGTACTCATTAAATACCAATCACGCTCAGGTATTGAAAAAGATATTCTGGGCAGTGCACTTAAAGCCGTTTTTAATTCCCAGGATTATTTCGTTAAAGAAGGCAATGAATATCAAAGCCTTTATCCGGTCAAAGTATCAACCCCTATGGATAGCACAACATCCTCAACCATTGAAGTGATAGGAGAATAATATGCAAGCAACAATGCGCCTTGATATCTTTAATAAAGAAACCATGAACGTGTTAAACCGGGCACTGCCCAACAATGATAATTATTTTGAGAGGGTATGTGTTAAAATCGGACTGCTTATCAAAGACAGTTTATTAGGTAATGCCTTTGCGCTGGTCAGCCTGTACCAGCTGCATGATGAGATTCTGAATTTAAGCGCCTGTTTTGATGATGAAGCTGATAAATTTGAGGGGCAGATTGAAAAGAAAAATATACTTTCCTTAAGCAAAGTTAACTTCGTTGCCCAATATGGCCATGATATGCCTTGTGGCAATGCGCTGTCCTGCGCCCTGTATGAGTTAATAGAAGTTTTTGATAGGCTTATTTCACGGTTGAAATTACTGCATTTAAGCGGCCTTCTGGAATCAAGAGCTGCTTTTTATCAATTAAAAGAGGATCATCAGAAAAAGCTAAATGCGCTTTTAAGTAAAATTATTCAAACACCTTCTTCAAAAAATCATTCCACAACCGTTTCGGAGCTGATAGAAAATCCCGACAATTTCAATACGTCTCAAATATGCCCGCATACATTAAAAGAAGCGCTGGATGCACCTTACGCGCCAGGCTTTAGTCCTCAGGTCCTGTCAAACCTTAAGTACAAACTTAAATCACATATCTCAAAAAACAACAAAACGTGTATGGAGGTCTGAACATGCGATTATTCATTTGTGAAAAGCCCTCGCAGGCACGGGATATCGCCAATGTTATGGATGAATCCTTTGAAAAAGAAGATGGACGAGTGGGTTTTCTTTTTTTAGAGACAACTATCCCACATTTGATCTTCTTGCCAATCTTGATTAAAACCCATCATCTCAACAGGAAAATTACTCGTTATATGCTGACTAAAGAGATTATATAAACGCTCTTTCCATGACGAACTTGGCGATACAACAGAATGAAAAAGTTCGATTAAAACAATTTGCTCTTTCAATGTTCCTGGTCGGCAATTGGCATTTTGAAGTTCTTTAAACTGTTTTGGCTTTACCACAAACCACCTATCCCAAAGCCTGGAATGGTGGGCACAAAGATTTCTTGTATATCGTAAAGCCTCAATGCTGGACTCAACCACACTGGCATGCAATTTAAAAAGACTTGATATTCCAATTTTATCCTGACGGTTTTTTAGGAACCGAAACAAACTTGTACACTTGCCAAACGATAAATATTCAAAAAGCATCCAGCATGGTGGTAGTTCAGGTGAGCCATATTTTTTGAAGTAATCTTTGATGCTGCTCTCAGCCGTTTTCTGCTTACAAAGCACATCAACTTCACGTATGAATTCCTCATTAGGCGATCTATTTGTCCTTGGGTTTGTCTGCGACCAGGAGGATTTAAACAAATCTGCATTAAGATACCACCAAGCGCCGTAACGCTCAGCCATCACATTCACCAATGATGTACGAAACGCCACTTCAATACGCTCGATGGCATCTAAAAATAACAGTCTTAGTTCGCGATCAAAAACATATAAACTCCATACGTCATCAAAACTAATTTCAGGATTAATACAGTGGGTTTGATGATCTACTTCAAATGGCCTTATGTAAGCTGAAAGTCTGTAAAAACTAACCATTGAAAGGTGATGAAGACAGTTTTGGTTATCAGGAATTTGAAGACCGCGCTTTTTAAGCAGGTCTATTTGTTCATGGAGAGATAAAGGGGGATTGGTATAATGTGTCTTATTCATAAAAAGATAACCCGCCGAGGTCCGCATTGTTAAGAGGCGTGGCGGGTTTGGATATAGTAATTATAATACACATCGATACGCCTACGCAAATATTAGATAAAAATACCGTAACATGTTGCCAAACCACTATAAAAAATTAGAGGCAGGCATGATGAAAGGTATTGTCCACATTCGGGGACGAATGACAAGCCATTTTATATCTATTGGCGAAAGCCAATAGATGCGAAACACGGTGAGCTTATTACTCCCTTGAGGGAGGACAAAAGGCAAGGGTGATATCAACAGGCTGGTAAAAACATAAGGACAATTTTACCAGCCAAAATACCTCATTTGGCACACACGAGTGCGTGCGCATTTAACGTGCGAAGCACGCTGCGTCACTATCGAAATGCCGCAGGCAGGTCATAGTGACGCAGCGGAAATCCTGATTTTATTTCTAATAAAATCAGTACATTAACGCACAAAAATAAGATGAAAAAAATCCATCGCGCGCTTTTTTTAGCGCGATTCATTATAAACATGACCAAAACACAAGCAATAAAAAATCAAAAAATGTTGCTTTGATACATGGGCATGCTAATATGAAATTAAGCACGACTGACGAGTCGGTGAAAATCCGATGAAACCAAAAAAATTGGTCTCGTGTAAATTGTCTGACTTTATTCCTTAACCTACAGACAGGACGTATAGTTTGGAAACCTACTGTTATTCATTGATGAGTCAATGAAACCTACCGTAATCAAAACATCTTATGTTTTGAACCTATTGTTACCAGGCAATCTATTTGCAAGGACTTACTGCTATCAACGAATGATTTTTTATTCGTTGAACCCATTTGAACGTTGAATTTACCAGCGCTCGAACTTTCTACATTGAACTTTGAATATTTGTTTTTGAACTGAGTCAAATGAACCGTGAATGGTGATGTTTAACCCTTCATTCATTGATCAGATTAACTTGTATTTTTTTAACCATTAATAAAGGAGGAGCTATGTCTTTGGAAACTGAAAATATTGAAAAATCAAATGTGAACCAAGCGTCTGAACCGCAGGAAGAGAAAAAAGATTTTTTGCTAAGTCAGGAAAAATTTGAACTGTTAATGAGTGCGCAACGTGAAATTGAATCTGTGACTGAGATGCGGCCGACTTTTAAAAAGTTGATTAATGCCATCGTGACAGAAAAAGCCGTTGAAAACTTGAAACAAGAGATGATTGAGCAGTTGATTTAATCATTTTAAAAACATGAACCTTAAATATTGACATTAAAAAGGAGAAGAAGAACTAAGAGAAACTAGAAAACAAAAGTGTATAAGGATAGTCGATAGTTGAAACAACTACTGATTTACTCCTGACTAAGAGCCTTGTGACATACGTCAAGGATCATCATTGAATGACCTGCTCTGTCAACACTAAACAAAGTGCTGAGTAAAGGTGGTGAAGATAAAAATGGAAGGGATATGGGAAGAATAACTGACTTAAAATATCAAAACGATCAAATCAAACGAACTAATAAAGAAGGTCCTTTTGTTAGAAGAACTGCAAGGCATCAAACGGTCAATCGTTTTATAAACGCCCTTGGTGCAACCAGGAGTGTGCCTGCAAAATGGTACGCCATCACTAAAGAAGACGTTATTGGCGTCATTGGCTACTGGAAAAAGCAAAATAAAAAAGACAGCACCATCAGAAAATACATTTCACAGATTAAAAGCTTTTTTAATGCAATAGGTCATCAGGTTGATGGTCTTGATTATAAATCTCTTGGCATTGATGGATCGTCTAACAAGATTAATTACTCAATAAATGACGAAGTCATTGAAAAAATCTATGATCCACTGGTTAAAAATATTTTATTACTACAAACAAAATTTGGTCTCACTCTATCTGAGGCCGTTCTTTTTGCACCTGATATACACACATATGATGAAGGGCTTTGGCTGACCCGTGAAATTACACGAAATAGCCTGGATAGAACCATCAAATATCAAAATGAGCACCAAAAAAAAATTATTAATGAGCTCTCAAGCCTGCTCGATAACTGTGAAAGTGCCAAATCACGATTTGGCTATGAAGATATCAGAGCATTATATCGCATTGGCTTAAGACAGGTTGGATTAAAGTCCTCTATTAATTATCGGACCATATACGCCAGAGAACGTTTTCAATCTCTTACAAAGCAAACTCAAAAAAAAATAGCCCGACAGAAAATTAGGGAGGAAATGGGTATTAGTCCTGCGACATTAAGGAGATTTTTAAATGAGCCTGAATAAATTAAGAAGTGCCGAATACTCAATCAATCAGATTGTGAAACAATCAAACTACCAATCTCATGCCAGCCGACATGATATGAAACACATATTAATCAAATGCGTGAAGGACCTGCATGAGCTGGGATTTAAGATCGCCCATGTTAAAGGGTTAAAAGCAAAACATGTATTTAAACTGGTTGAGCACTGGAAAGCACAGGAAAAAAGCCCAGGGACCATCAAAAACTGCTTATCAAAATTACGTGAGCTTGGCCGTATCATGGGAGATGAAAAACTTGTTAAAAAAGAAAACTCTGCCTATCAAATCGATGCCCGAGCTTATAAGTCCGAGCATAGCCGAGGAATCTATCACCTTGATTTGAGTAAATGTACTAATCCATACATTAAATTATCGCTCGAAGGCCAGCGTCTATTTGGCTTAAGACGAGAAGAATCACTTAAAATCGTCATTAAAGAAGCCGTTAACGATGGTTATTTAAAATTAAAGCCCAGCTGGACCAAAGGTGGTATTGGAAGAAACATACCCATTAGGACAGATGAACAAAAAGAATGGATTCGCAAGGTCCAAAGTCTTGTCACACCAGGAAAATCATTAATCCCTGAAAATGACAGTTATAAAAAACATCTAAATCGATATGTCTATCAGACACGACAGATGGGCCTTAAAAACTTACATGGCCTAAGACATACCTACGCTCAAGAACGTTACAAAGAACTGACCCGTTATTTTGATAATGGAGGACAAGGATGGGAATGCCCCTTTCTAGGAGGTAAGAAAAAGCAAGATATGAATGAGCATGAGCGAAAAATTGATATAAAAGTCAAACACATACTAACCCGTGAACTTGGGCATTCAAGACCCAACATTACAGAGGTTTATCTTGGCTAAAATATGTGCTGAAAAAGGGTTTACTTTTATATTAGTTTCGTTAAAATGAAATTAAACACAACTGATGAGTCGGTGAGACTCCGATGAAACCAGAGTTTTTTGGTCTTGTGTAAAATGTCTGATTCTATTCCTTAACCTAAGACAGGACGTATAGTTTGGAAACCTACTGTTATTCATTGAATCATCAATGAAACCTACCGTTACGATACCAAATCGACCTAATGTTATTTTCACATATGTGAAAAACCCTTTTTAAATTATCAATAAATTTAAGGCCTTGTTTGGTTTTGATATTTATTGCGCTCTTTAAAAATTGGGTCAACATGTGGTTTGGGTCAAAGGCTTATTCACTTGCTGGATTAAATCGTCCAGCAGGACGCTTTTTCCAGCTTTTAATGGAGGAAGTGTTTAGTGAAAATCCAATGCGACTCGCTTAAATATGTTACACTTTTAGAAAGTAAAGGAATTTCTCATAAATCAGCAAAAGCTTGTTTTGAAGTTTTAACTGATATGGAAATACAAAACATCTATAGTGTTAACGAGGTTAACAGCATGTTAAATGAAGCGATTAATAAGGTTTTTGAGGACAGGGATAAAATGTTTGAGCAGCGCGATAAGATGCTTGAACAACGAGATCTGCGTCTTGCCGAGCAAAAGCGTGAATTTGATGAAAATTTACGCCTTCAACGCCAGGAAATGCTTGAGTCTCGAAAAGAACTTAGACAAGAAATTCTTGCCTCAAGGCGATGGTTGATGGGTACGATGCTAACCATTGGGTTATCCTTAGCAGCTTATTTAACCACCTTATTTAAAATGATTCATTAAAATCTGTTTGTTTATTTCAACCCATCTGGGAACCCCTTCCCTGATGGACTGGTGTTTCCAGGATTTTTTAAGGAAACATCATGCAATTAAACAATGCTATATCCTGCAATGAACGTATTATTTTCGAACTTTCCAATGTTGCCAACGAAATTCAAGAGCTAGAAGCTCAATTTAGCTTGCTTGAACTCGATGACATTGAAAAGGCCATCAAAAAAATAAAATCGGCTATAAGGGATAAGTATAATAAGCCTGCAAGCGCTGTCTTTTCTGTCACCATTTAAGTTTAGCCTGGACGCAAGTCCAGGTTAGATTTATTTCCGCATACCGCACAAGAGAAAATTTCCCACCTTGTGCGGATAGTTTTCTCTTGTGCATTTTTTCAAAATCAATCAAGGAGAAAATTATGAGTGGATCACTTAATAAGGTACAAATCATTGGTCATTTAGGCCTGGCACCCAAAGCAATTTCAACAAAAGATGGTTCTGTCTTTTACTCTACATCCATTGCAACCAATGAACACATTAAAAAAGGCGATCATTGGGAGCAGGTGACAGAGTGGCATCAGCTGTTGTTTTTTGGAAAATTTGCAAAAGCTTGCGAGCACCTTCAAAAAGGCTCTTATGTCTACCTTGAAGGTAAGCTTAGGAACAATGTTTGGAGTGATGTTGATGGTAATCAACATCGACAGGCAAATATTGTTGTTACCAAGCTTGAGTTTTTGGACAAAAGAACGACAAGCAGCGAAGCCAAAGAGGACTCAACACCTATAAGCCCTGAGCAGCATATGGCTAACATCAAGGCAATATTAGGCGATGAACCTCTTGAAGATAGCGTTCCGTCGTTTTGAGCCTTCTTTCGTTTAAATGTTTCACACCCCATAGGGAGCATTCCCTGTGGGAGTGCTCCTTTTAATATAAGGAGAATTTTTCATGATGGACAACTACCAATTAACAGCTGTCGGCCACCATCTTAATTACTGGCCAGATGATATTAGTTTCCAAAAACTGATTGAGCGTCTTACTGATGAAGATTATGGCTTCGATGATGACGAGCTAATTGTCTGCGATCACCTTGGTTATAATGATGGGTGGTTTGTTGCCGATTTAATCAAAGGTCTCGAACGGTATTTGAGGACTCATTTTTTGGTGAAAAAATCATGAATGCAATTGAACTCATTACAAAAAGAATCATGGAAAACACCGACTGCAAAGAAAAACAATCGCAATATTTAGAAGACATTTATTGCAACAGCAATAATAAATCTGAAATTGACGAATGCTTTATTTGCCTATGTGGCTACAGCCTTTCCAGCATTCTTGGCATTTAATTTGTTTAATTGTTTTAAACACTTTCCCACAGGGAGCATCCTCCCTGCCAGGGAAGGTGCTCCTTAATTCAATTTTTAAGGAGAAAATCATGCAACATTTATCAATGAACCAACTGGCACATATCGTTCCTTCTTTATATACCCAGGAAGGCTATGAAAATACCAGTGACAGATATCAGCCAATTTCAACCGCCATGGTTGTTGAAAAGCTTATGTCAGAAGGTTTTTATCCAACCAAAGCCTATCAAACAGGCTCACGGACCAAGGAAAAAAAACTATTCTCAAAGCATATGATACGGTTTAGACGTTATGATTTGAATTATTCAGCCTCAGAGTATTTTCCTGAGATAATATTAATCAATTCCCATGACGGTCTTTCTTCTTATCGTTTAATGGCAGGTTTGTATCGCCTGGTATGCAGTAACGGTATGGTCGCAGGTTCTGAGTATGATGAAGTCAGAGTCAAACACTTTGGTAACATCATAGATAATGTCATAGAAGGCACACATACTATCGTTAAGTGTTTTGATATGTTGATGAATGCAGTTCAAACCATGCAGTCAATATCTTTAGAGCAGGATGAGAAATTATATCTTGCCCAAAAAGCTCACTCACTTCGATTTGATGGAAATGCCGCTATCGCTATCACACCTGACAAGCTTTTAAGACCAAGACGGGTTGGCGATTTGGATAATGATTTATTTACTGTATTAAATGTAATTCAGGAAAACATTATCCGCGGTGGTATTTCTGGCATATATCGCAACGAGCGGGGTTGGCCGCAACGAACCAGAAGCCGAGAAGTTAAATCTATCGATCAAAACGTACGATTAAATTGTGAACTTTGGTCTGCTGCTGAGAAATTGCTACCACAAGTCGCTTAAACAACCAGATTTATATGGGTTATGTCCGTAAACTGCTGTAAATTCAGGTTGACTTTTTAGGAGTGGAGTCATCGCTAAAATTCGGTACTATTGAGTTGTGAAAAACAATAACTATCGAAGGAGATTAGCGATGACGGATTACAATATTACAGTTGGAAAGGAATTGCTTCCAGAACTTTTATCAAGCCAGGATGGGCTCGCAAAGCTTGTTGAAGGTGTATTGAATCAGGTATTGGAGGCACAGGTGTCAGAAAGTCTGGGAGCAGACAAGCATGAACGTTCAGGTGAACGTATAGGCTATCGTAACGGTTACCGTCCAAGACAACTATACACTCGTGTGGGACCAGTCACTCTTCAAGTGCCGCAGACACGTGATGGCTCTTTTTCTACCGATATTTTTAAGCGCTATCAACGCAGTGAGCAGGCTTTTGTATTGGCTCTGATGGAAATGGTTGTTAATGGCGTATCAACCAGAAAAGTTAATAACATTACTGAAGAACTTTGCGGTGCTAGTTTTTCAAAGTCAACCGTCAGTCAACTGTGTTCTGGTCTTGATGCAAGAGTCAGAGCCTTCAACGAGCGTCGGTTTGATGGTGACAACTACCCATTTATCATGGTTGATGCGATGTTTATCAAGTGTCGTGATGGTGACAGAGTCGTGTCTCGAGCAGCCTTGACCATCTCGGGTATCAGAAGTGATGGCTACCGTGAAATACTGGGCCTTCGCATTGGTGACACTGAGAGCTATGCTACATGGGATGAAGCGTTTAAATGGCTAAAATCTCGTGGGCTAAAAGGCGTGATGTATGTTGTGTCAGACCAGCATGCAGGGCTTGTGGAAGCGGCTAGAAAGCACTTTCAAGGTGCAACCTGGCAACGATGCCAAGTTCACTTGATGCGCAACATCCTCGGGCACTGCTCTGTCAGACACCGCAAAGATGTTGCTGAAAAGGCAAAGCTTGTTTTTCAGGCACCTGATATGGAAGAAGCCAGGCGTAGACGCGATGATTTTATTGATGCCTTTGAGAAAAAAGCACCAAAATCAGTTACCTGCCTTGAGGAGGCTTTTGACGATGCCATGGTAGTTATGGCGTTGCCGGAGAAATACAGGAAGCGACTTCGCACCACCAACATGCAAGAGCGAATTAACGAGGAAATCAGGCGCCGAGAACGAGTGATAAGGATATTTCCTAATGATGATTCTGCATGGCGGCTGATTGGCGCTTTATTAGCTGAACAAAACGAGCAGTGGCAATCAAGGCGTTATCTTAATATGGACGAATTTAATGACTGGCTGGCTGAGAATGAAGCCGGAAAGTCTAATGTTGTAGGGATGAATGCTTTGACTAAATAACGTACTAACTTGATAGGCTGAATTAATGGGAATTTACAGCACTTTTTGGACTTGACCTTTATATGCTGGATTTTAAGCAAACCACCCAAAGGGGAAACCCTTTGGGTTTCTCCTTTATTCAATATTAAGGAGGTATAAAATGAATGAACAAGAAACCCTTTTGTCTCATGCTCATATAGAAGAATTAATCATAGGACTTACGCATTGACAAGAATCTGTTAAAATGCGTGCTTTTTGCAGGCAGGGAATGCTCCCAAAAACCAAGCCCTCAACAGCCCATTGTAACGAAGTAATTTATACCTCATATCTGTTAAGTGATCCGCGCTATCCCAGTTGTACGCGTTTATCTGAGGTGATGGGGTCGATATCACACGACAGTGTAAATCGATTTCTAGGACGAGAACGATATGAACCAAAGGACTTATTTGATGAAGAATCGGATAAAATAGAGTTAGCAGGCGGGATACTTAGCGTGGATGATTCTGTATTAGATAAACCCTACATGAACCCTAAAAAAGCTGAGTTGATAGGTAATTTCTGGTCTGGAAAGCATAAACGGGTTGTGAAAGGCGTTAACCTGATTACGCTTTTTTATACAGATGTGGCTGGGATTTCAGTGCCCGTTAACTATCGTCTTTACGATAAATCTGAAGGCAAAACGAAGAATGACTACTTTATAGAAATGCTGCATGAGGTACTGGCCTGGGGGCTAAAACCGGCCTGGGTAACAGGTGATAGTTGGTATGCGAGCATTACTAACATGAAAACGTTACGGAAATTAAGTTTGCAATTTATGTTTGGGGTTGAAAGTAACCGTACCGTATCAATCGAGCGAGGCCAGTACACCCAAGTACAAAAATTAGAGGACTGGCAAGGCGATGAGCAAACGGCTTATTTGAAAGATTACGGCATGGTGAAAGTGTATAGACAGATGTACAAAAAATCATATCGCTATTACATCATCAGCGTTCCTGACCTCGATAATTTACCAAACATTAAAAAACAAGACTTTGAAAGAGTTCATGCTGCTCATTGGTCTATTGAGCGTTACCATCGTGCTTTGAAGCAAGTGTGTCATATCGAGCATTTTCAGGTGCGTGGTTCTAATCAAATTAAAAATCATATTTTCTGCGCCATAAAAGGCTTTGTTCAGCTTGAGTTTATGCGGGTTAAAAACTTGATTTCTCATTGGTATGAGGTTCAGCGTGACCTGTTTCTTGCCAATATTCGTGGATTTATTCAAGGCGGCACAGGTCTTTTTAAAGCTGTCAATGCGTAAGTCCTAAATCAGCAAAAAAAGTGGTACAACCCTGGTTAAAAAAATGTCTTCAAAGAGCTTTGTTGTTTCTTCCTATTTTGCCGAAGGTTGTGATAGATATTATTTTGATTTTGCCTTGGATTATAAACAGGGTTGGGAACAATATGATACACAATCTGATGCCTGGTATTTCGGTATATGGGTTAACACCAAAACCATGCAGACTTTAGAGTATTGTGAAGGTGACGTTATTTTACGCACTTACTATCACAAATATGGCTTAAAAGAAGCGCTGGACAAAATGGCTGATTTTCATGGTGAACCACCACCAGCGTTCACTTCAATTAATGAAAATGGTGATGTTTGTCATTTTTATGATGAGCGTCCATCGATAACTTAAATCCTACTAACCAGGCCTTGCGCCTGGTTTTTTTTGGTCCAAAACAAGGTAGAATTAATCCCATGGATAAAGAACAAACCCAAGGCTCATTAATTAAAACGCTAAACTATTTTTTATCATGTTATGTTATTTATATCCTCATAGGATTCTGTATTTATCATTTTGCCGCATAAGAAGCCAATCAGGCCATTGCAAAAGCCCCTGAAGACAAGAGATTGGAGGCTATTTCTTCGCAAATGAGACTATACTCACATTTCATGTAATTTAACCCGATATTCATTCTCATGGTATGATTTATTAATAGCGTGTTGAAGCGGGTTTCAGATTTAACACTTTTAGTGGTTCTTCCACACAACTCCTAATTGATTTATCATGAGCAAATACAACATCACCATACCCCTTGATCTAAATCACAAAACTATAGCGGTGAAAGTACGCTTTAAGCATGAATTCCCCCATGAAATAGAGGATTGGCATGATCCAAGGTATGGACGGGTAGATATCGTGGAAATTAGGGTTAAATTACAGAAACGGGGCAAATGCGAACTGAGAGAGCGATTCTGTTTAAATTAAAAACAAATTTGCATCTGTTCTTGAAATTTATCTTGATTAAAATCAACTTAATAAAACAATATAGGACCAGTATTATCAACACAAACTGACCCTTATAACTAATCGCATAATTATTAAAGCGCAAAAAAGCATAAAAGTCGATATATTAATTAATCAGTTCCCTTCATTAAAGCCTTAACAGAGACATCTTCATCAATCTTTGACCAATGCACTCCAAGACCATTACCAATAAACCGCCAATTTTTACGTTCATCATCCGTTGCATCTCTAAGACGTGGAAACCATTCAAGAGGTGCTGAAATTTCTCGACCATCTGCCAATACAAAGTGTAATGAAGTTTTTGTAAAACTTACATCAACCGCGTGATCATCAAATTTAATAGCTAAAGTATTCATACCATTTCTCCAAAAATAATTCTTTATGTTCAATAACCAAGAGCCTAAGTTTTCCTAGCTCATGGCTTCTAAACCCATATGAGCTGGCCAGGCTTACAGGTTCAAGCCAAAATTTTCCCACCTTATCCCCATGTTCAATATGAATATGAGGGGGTTCCGATCCCTCAAGACTATAGAAGAAAAACCGGTAACCTCTAATCCTTAAAACTGTTGGCATATTTATGTCCCATATTAATGTAATTCACTTAAGCTGCCCTAAAATTAATTACCTCATCCAATATAAATTCAGAATCATTTGAACTAAACAGGTTACTAAAATCATATGTACCGTGCAGATTGACATGTTGCCAGGTCAAAATAGATGCATTGGTAATATTTTCAAGAAGAATATTCCTCTCATCATTTTCTACTTGCATCACTACTTTGGTTAACTCGATATAGTTCCATAAAATAATAATGTTTTGGATAATTGTTTTGCACATAACCGTAATTTCCTGATCTTCTTTTAAGGGTTCTAAAATATTCGGATCAGCAAAAGATATGGCATCAGAAAATTTATTGGCTAACTCGCCCTTGTTTAATTGTTTTTCAATAGCCTGCCGCCATTGCACATCGTCTATATATTTCAGGATAAAGATTGATTTGATGATACGGCCAAAATCTTTAAGGGATTCTTCCAGTGGATGTTGATTTGAGTATTCGCTTAATCTTTTTAGAATTGTTGAGGCACGGTGTTCCCGTAGTTTTATTGTTGCAATCAACCTTAATATGTTATCCCAATATCGTTTAATTTTACTCTCATTAACATAGTAAGTGGGTAATATGGGATACTCCTTACTTTCTAATATATTTTTTAGTTTTCCAAAGCTGACCAGCTTTTGTGAAGCAATATCTTTAAGTCGTGGCGCAAAAGTCACACTGAGTAGGTGTGATATAGCAAACACTTTTTCAGTGTAGCCATGTGTGTCTGTAGAGTGCATGTCGGATGAAACCGCATCATTGTGCAACAAACCATCGATCACATAAGCAGCATCACGTTCACTGCTGGTAAATACCGTTGAATAAAATAAGATGCCACGCTCATCGATAAAACGGTAAACACTGGCTCCTTTTCCATTGCCAAAGTACTTATAGGAAAAGTTGGTATTCAGTGACTCTGCTGATACGCATTGCTTTTTGCCATCACTGGATGTGTGCAACAAGTCTCGCTCTCTCTTAAATTTCTGAGGCAACCATAATTTACTCATCAGATCCACAAGTGATTGATTAACGGCATGAAGGTTATCTAAGGAAAAATACCAGTTAACAGCATGAGACAGAGTATTATAATTAATACCAATAGCTGTATGGCTAAGTTTATGAAGCCCGATGTTGCTTCCTAAGCCAAAGATACCTGCATAAAAGATTTCATTTTCTGGTGGTGTTTTCGAGCCGGTAATTTTGTGGTGTTTAAAACAGGCTGTGAATTTGGTTAATGCATTCATTTGCGCCATCATTTGTAAAATGGGAATATATTTACCTTCGCCAATAATACTTGTAATAGAGTCATACTTGGGTTTTTCCACCGCTGGCGTGTAGACCGAAAACCCGCCATCTTTGCGAATTGTTATATAATTATTGACTCCTTGAACAATACGTTGGTTCACATCAAAAAATTGTTTATCCAGCGTGCTTCGCAATAAAGAAAGTACTTTTTCGGCATCACTAAACTCGGTAAGTCCAAGTTTTTCTAACAAATGGGTTTTATGTTTATGCCAATACTGTTCATCAAGCAAGTAAGAATCAATAGACAAATAACGGAGCGAATAATTCAAACTTATCTGGCCACATTTTATAGCTTGAGCAACTTTGCAAAACAAGATGGCTTTATAAAGCGATATGTTAAACTTCCCATCACGATGAATAGCCTGGTACTCATGATCATCTAAAAATTCATTTGGTGCAGTAGCAGTTATTGTTTTATTGTTTTGATAGAACTCAATTGCCTGAAAAATCGCTTTTGCATTATCCTCATACTCAAAGCTTAGATGCTTTATAATTTCGGCAACACGATTTTGTAGCTTCCTGGACAAGTTACTCAGCACATTAAATTCATCATTGCATTTTTTCTCATTTTCCATCTGAAGCTGTAATTCCTTCGCATCCAGTTCGACCTGAGAAAATGAATGATTTTCTTTAGGTAGAATATTATTGAGTTCCCTAACCTTTTCATCATTATTTAAATTAATATCATGAACGACTCGTTGAACTTTATCTAAGGTATCTTTGGCATTATTAAAACCAGTGATGACTGATTTGGCCAGTCTGTTTTTTTCAGGCAACCTGTCCTTAATTAATAAATCAACTTCACGAGCCGCCTTATTTAAGTGTTGTTGAACTGATTTTAACAAAATATCAACAAGATTATCCTGCCAAAGCCTATACCAATAGTCAATAAATGCTATTAAATACAGATTTCTCTTATGGGTATCAGCCATCTCAGCAAGTTGTGTTGTTTTCGCCTTGTTTACCCAACCCGCATAATATTTAATCGCCTCAGAAGATAAAGCCAGTTTCTCTATTACAGATATTAGTTCTCGATGAAGTTTTTTTATAATTAAAAAATTGCGCATGTCCTGTTTGATTTTAGCGGGCTGCATTGATTGGGATATGTTTTTCAGACGTGTTAACAAAGCCCTCTCATAAGGCTCTCCTTCTTTTGACACCAACTGTTCCAATGCCTCTTGTTGCTTGGTTGTAATAACTTCGGCAATATTTTTTGTGACCCTTGCCTCAAATGCATGAAGTTTATCCGTGATGGTTCTTGCGATTCTATCATAGCTTGGCAATTCTATTTTCTTTTGTCTTAGCTGCTCAACTAGTGCATAAAACAGTTTGCGAGGATGCATCTGTTTATCGACCATGTCTATGATGGCCTCTTCAAAGAAATCTATTTTATTGTTAAATGGGAGGAACCCAGTATTTTCCAATATGAATAACCGATGCTTTTGCCTTGTTCTATCACCATATTGATGTATAAAATCCTTTGGTGGTGTGATGCCTATTATTTTTGCAGCAACTTTTATATCAGCAGACTTGAATGTTTTTGCGGTAAAGAATTTACCAGTTACTTTAAAGTAACCATATTGCAGCAAAAGCCCTAACTTATTAATATCCTGTTTTGTTTTATCAAACATTGATGAAATAGAGAGATCAACCTGAAAACAAGATTTTCGTTCATCCTGGGTTAATACTGGCGGTTTATCAAAACGCTTGGCTTCATAATTTGGTAATACTTCAATTAAACGCATTACTCAATCTCCCCAATCCTTTCTACAGCCTCACTTAAATCGGAAAAGGATGGTTGACAGTAAAGTTTCGTTGTATCTAACCGCTCATGCCCTGCAAGTGAGGCTACTTTCTCTAAGCTTATTCCAGCATCGATGAGATTTTTACAAAAAGTATGTCTTAATTGATGAGGAGAAATCATGCCAAGGTCTTCTGGGGTATGCAATCGTTTTAACATCAGTTGAATTCCTCGAGGACTAAGGACACCTCGCTGGCCATTAAAAATATATTCATTAGAACCTGCATGTTGTGCATATCCCAAGTCTTGGAAGGCAATCCTGGCATCTTTATTCAAAGGAACTTCACGGTATTTACAGCCCTTGCCAGCATTAATAGACAGGCGGCCTTTGCGTTCACTTAAGCTTATGTCATTCCACTTTAAATTACACAACTCACTGACACGTAAACCCGTATTAAGAAGTATTCTCACAATAGCAGCATCTCGCTTGCTTCCGAACTGCTCGGCGTGTCGCATTAATTGGTTCTGCTGGTTGCGGTTCAACCATTTTGGCATCGCTTGAGATTGTTTTACTGTTTTTGGAAAGGGGAATCGATACTTGATTTTCTTTGTTTTCCATCCCCATTCCAAAAAATATTTTAAAGACAGCAAGCGTCGGTTAATTGTTGGGGCCTTAAGCCCCGAATCAATTAAATGTTGTTTGTATTGACGTGCGTCAGTTGGAGTAATGTTGGTCAGTCTCATATCAGTTTTATTAACCGATTCAAACCATATTACAAATTGAAACAAGTCGCTTTGATAACTTGCCAGGGTCAACGGCGATTTATCAGTCGATTTTTGGTAATTGATGTAGGTTTCAATTTGGGTGTTTTTTGCCATTACTAATTATGCGATTAGATTATTTATAGATAATCTAGCACAAAAAAGTAAATTATGCGATGAGTTGATGGAATTTTCATCGCATAAGGATTATTATACGTATAGATTTAAAAATTATCGTTTAAGAGAAATCCAGGTTTAAATCCACAATAAGTTTCTTTTTCTTTTGTAGTATTGGTGAAAAAAAAAGCAAGATCAGAACATCCTATTTTCGATTTATTTTCAGGTTGCTTATTGGAGTGACTCTCGATTAAATTGGCTGCTGCTGTAAATCCCCGACTTTTAGCATATTCAAGAAGGGTCTCATTTTGATAGCATCTAATATCAGTTTTTGCTCCATTTTTAAGTAAACAGCGAACGACTTCTACCGCCTCAACAGAACCCTTGTCTCTAAATGATTTTTTATTATTTATTGCCCAGTGAAGTGCTAGCTTATTCATATTGTGATCGGGCATATCTACATTTGCACCCATGTTAATTAATTTTTGTACTGCATTAACAGAGTAGCCATACTCACATGCTACTCCCAACATTGTATTACCACAGCAATCAAAAGCATTTGCAGTAATAGCAAGAATATACTTAGGGGTTTCATCAGGAGAAAATTCTAAAAACTGTTTAATTGACTCCCTTGATTTTGAAGCATGCGGAAAGCTGGATATTATTTTTTGTATCTTACATAGCTCTTGTTCGGAGAGCTCTATCTCACTATCTATATAATATCTATAGCCTTCGGCATTAAATTTATATCTTTTCACTTCGTTACTCCAGTTACAATATTTTGCGCAAATATAGCATTACAGTTCGCATTTGTCCCGTTTCTGTAATTTAACCCAGTCTTCCAAGCATCATCTGAAATGAAGAAAATCAGGACCCATGAAAAACGCTAAGGTCGAGGCATAAAAAAATTTCAGAAGGATTAAATTCCTGACTTAAAAAGTACAATGAGCCTTTTTGATTTATGACAACCTATAATGGATAAAAGAGGAATTGTTCAATGCTGGCAATGGTTACAGAAGATGCTGATTTTTCTGTTTTAAAAACAGTTCCTGTTTTATATAATAATCTATATAAATCAGGCTCTAACAGGAAAATTGATGCTTAGCCAGAAGGAAAAGCCAAAGTTTTGAGTGAAGCTGAAAGAAAACGCCTGCTGATTGTTGCAAAAAATTCACAAATGCCCGAAAGAAACATGGCGCTCATTTATTGCTCATTTGGTTTGGGGTTACGGGCGAAAGAAATTGCCTCGTTAAAAATTTCAGATGTCACAGACAGTGATTACAAATTACTGGATGAGATTCGTTTGAAACGTTCGATGACCAAAGGTGAAAAGCAGCGCTACGCTTATCTCGTGAATAAAAAATTTTGCGATGCACTGGAAGCCCACATCAAACATCTTAAAGGTGCAAATAGAGATAAACCGCTTTTTCTAACTCAACGTAAAAGCCCCTGCCCACCCCAACCACCTCAAAAACTATCACATGGGTTAGAAGATGTATTTTGATAACCTAATATCATAAACCCCGTTAATAAAACGAGAGTTTTCTTTACTCCCCTGCCCTACGCTTTCAAAAAACGAAAAATCAAGGCAAATAGAGTTAAAAAATATGGTTAACTTTTCTAGGTTAGTTTTTTTGTGGAAAGCGGCCATAACTTAACTCTCATATAGCAAGATCGGATGAAAAAATGATGACAAAAAATATACCTTATCAAAACCACAATCAGATATTTGAGAAAACTCATTATTCGCACAAGCTTTCCTATTATTTTCATTACGAAATGATTGTGATTCCATATCAAAAATGGGTCAAGTCCAAAAAGTGCTGTAAATTCCCATTAATTCAGCCTATCAAGTTAGTACGTTATTTAGTCAAAGCATTCATCCCTACAACATTAGACTTTCCGGCTTCATTCTCAGCCAGCCAGTCATTAAATTCGTCCATATTAAGATAACGCCTTGATTGCCACTGCTCGTTTTGTTCAGCTAATAAAGCGCCAATCAGCCGCCATGCAGAATCATCATTAGGAAATATCCTTATCACTCGTTCTCGGCGCCTGATTTCCTCGTTAATTCGCTCTTGCATGTTGGTGGTGCGAAGTCGCTTCCTGTATTTCTCCGGCAACGCCATAACTACCATGGCATCGTCAAAAGCCTCCTCAAGGCAGGTAACTGATTTTGGTGCTTTTTTCTCAAAGGCATCAATAAAATCATCGCGTCTACGCCTGGCTTCTTCCATATCAGGTGCCTGAAAAACAAGCTTTGCCTTTTCAGCAACATCTTTGCGGTGTCTGACAGAGCAGTGCCCGAGGATGTTGCGCATCAAGTGAACTTGGCATCGTTGCCAGGTTGCACCTTGAAAGTGCTTTCTAGCCGCTTCCACAAGCCCTGCATGCTGGTCTGACACAACATACATCACGCCTTTTAGCCCACGAGATTTTAGCCATTTAAACGCTTCATCCCATGTAGCATAGCTCTCAGTGTCACCAATGCGAAGGCCCAGTATTTCACGGTAGCCATCACTTCTGATACCCGAGATGGTCAAGGCTGCTCGAGACACGACTCTGTCACCATCACGACACTTGATAAACATCGCATCAACCATGATAAATGGGTAGTTGTCACCATCAAACCGACGCTCGTTGAAGGCTCTGACTCTTGCATCAAGACCAGAACACAGTTGACTGACGGTTGACTTTGAAAAACTAGCACCGCAAAGTTCTTCAGTAATGTTATTAACTTTTCTGGTTGATACGCCATTAACAACCATTTCCATCAGAGCCAATACAAAAGCCTGCTCACTGCGTTGATAGCGCTTAAAAATATCGGTAGAAAAAGAGCCATCACGTGTCTGCGGCACTTGAAGAGTGACTGGTCCCACACGAGTGTATAGTTGTCTTGGACGGTAACCGTTACGATAGCCTATACGTTCACCTGAACGTTCATGCTTGTCTGCTCCCAGACTTTCTGACACCTGTGCCTCCAATACCTGATTCAATACACCTTCAACAAGCTTTGCGAGCCCATCCTGGCTTGATAAAAGTTCTGGAAGCAATTCCTTTCCAACTGTAATATTGTAATCCGTCATCGCTAATCTCCTTCGATAGTTATTGTTTTTCGCAACTCAATAGTACCGAATTTTAGCGATGACTCCACTCCTAAAAAGTCAACCTGAATTTACAGCAGTTTACGGACATAACCCAAAAATGTTTGGCAAAATATAAGTATCTTTTAATGACAAATCTGTAGAATAAATAATCAACCAGTTTTTTGAATAGTTATGGTAATCCCCCATTTTTAACTGACACTAAAAGTAGAAACCTAGGCTGCTAGAGCCAATTTTCTTTTGGGTGGTATACCTCCAATAGCCGAGTTAGGACGTTCATTGTTATAAGACCAAAGCCACTTGGTGGCCTGTTCTTGGACTTGTTCAATACTCTCAAATAAGTATTGATTAAGCCAGTCATACCGAACAGTACGATTATAGCTTATGGATATGTGGACGAGTCCTGCAGACCAGCCTGCGCCCTGCGGGACGCATGCACAAACCATGGATAACTCAAAGCCCAGAGCTGCCCACAGTTTGCACACGCTCGCAGGCTTCTCGACCACATACCCACAAGCCCAATAAAAAATTATATTTTTTTAAACAAAAGGGGACATTTTCAAATTGGAAAAATAAGGGACATTTTTATTTGGTTTGACAATTTTCAATATTATACTTGTCATCAGTATCTTGAATGATCTATAATAATTCAATTTGATTAATAATTGGTTATTAAAAGATGAAAGAAAATCTTAATTTTGTCAAAGCAACACTTGAAGACGCTCAGTCTCTTTATGAGATTTGGTGCGAACAAAAAGATGTTGCAAAATGGATGTCATTTAACCCAAAGAGTTTTAATGAATTCATGCCTATTTTAGAAACCTTGATGAAAAAAAGTGAAATTTATGTGGTGAAAAATGAAGAAGGTTCTGTGATGGGCGCTTGTCGTCTTCAATTTAGTTCTGCTGCTGCCGAATTATGCTCTGTTGGAGTTCACAAAGATCATCTTAGGAAAGGTGTAGGTACTTACATTCATGAAGAATCTGAACGTGTTGCGAAAGAACGCGGCTGTAAAATATTAATGTGGACCCGTACAGGCGGTAATAATCCGGCAAGAAAGCTCGATGAAAAAATCGGAGCAATCACTGGTGCTTATCCTAGCGATTGGTTTGCACCAGATAACGGCCCCTACCATTGCATTGAAGCTTTTATGTTTCAAATATTAGATGAAAATATGAAGGAAGCACTACTTACTCAAGAAAACATATTAAAACAACCCGAACCGTGTTTAAATGAAAGCGTACCCTATAATTTTAAAGTCATTGAAAGTTCTCCAGGACAAATTAGTGTCGCGTTGGTCGGTGAAAATAATAGTTTGACTCCAATTGTCTCACTTCAATATGGTAATCTCATGAGCGTCATACCTCATCAAGTACTTCTATCAGATATTCAATTCAATAATTCTTTAGACCATCCCGCCAATCAACCCGCATTAAGGCATCTCATGAGTTATTTGGCAGAAACGAAACCGAATTACAAAACCTATAATGTTATCGAGAAAAACTCCGAACTTACTAATTATTTCCTGAAAATTGGTTTTTTTGATCAAGGGCTTATCTATGGCGGAACACAAAATGAACAAGGCAAACTGATCAACCAACATGTACTGGGTATGTGTTTTTGGGGGATAGACGAAGCACATCGGTTAATTCAGTTAATTGAGTCAAGTTATCTTTCCTCCGTTAAAGGATCACACGACATTTTATCAGAGGCAGAACAAGCTATCTGTGATTTAGAAAAAGATCAACAAATCGACAAGTTTGGCGCCCTATACCTGCGCAATATTTTTTATAACATCGTAAGAGATATGCTGCCGGCGCCAGAAGGATACGATAAGAAATTCTTCATCGCAGGTAAATACCAAGGTTGGCGCGAGTCGTTAGCATTTTTACCCGAAACAGTTGCAGCTCATGCAAAGACACTTATGCTAGCAATTGAACAATTTTCTTTACCTCAACAATCCTTCTTTGCCGCTTCAAATAAATTCGCATGGCACCATAAGGAAAAACCAATGGATCTACCACAAAATCAGGGGCAACTTTAATCTAAGTTAGAACAAGTTCGGGTAGCCCAGGGGAATCTCACGCTTAGCCGGTGTAGCCCGGATGAAATGAAGCGAAATCCGGGGTGTTCGAAGCCCTATTTTTCCCCGGATTACGCTAGATGCAATAAGTTTAATTTCAGCTATTGTATTTATCTTTGGTTCTAATTTTTTTAAGTTTAAATTGTTCACTTTTCATCATCCTGTAATCTTGATATCAAATCCATCAAGTAAATGAATCGCATCAGGCAAACTGAATCTTGCTTTTTTAATATCATTTTGAGTTGGGTCGGTAATCCCCCCATTTTTAAGCTTTTCTGATTTTTTTTTAATTATTGGCCGCATACTGGAACAGGTAATTTTCTTAGATTCATTCAAGCCAGATCGAAAATGAGAGAACCACCAAAAAAAATTTCTTTCAGTAGTCTCAGCCCCCATATTCCAACATTTTATATGATCTAAGTACTCATTCAAAAGAACATGGTTACCAAACTCCTTGTGTTCAATAAGAAAACTTGAGTTTAGCTTAATTGTTTTTAATATAGATATGAGTTCAGCAATAAAATTAGTTTGATCAAGAGCGTCTTTATCTAATATCTTTGAACTTTCAAAGCTATCCTTATGGTTTTCTTTAAAGAAAAAACACCGTACAAGTGAGAAAGTCCATTTTTTTTTAAATCACTTTTAAGCTTATTTAACAAAGAGTGATATCTTTCTATCCTTGCTTGGGATTTTGCACCTTTCCTATTTTCATCAAGATGAATTTCAGTTAATTCGCAAGATATTACATCATCACTTACATTCGATTTTATAACATAATCCGGTGGATCTTCCTCATTTTTTTCATATTCATATTTGGCTTTCATATTAGGGATTCCTGCCAAGAAAGATGCCATATACCACTCTTCTCTATCTCTTTGATTCAGTCCAAACATTTCAAATATTTTTGAAGCCAATTCATATTTTATAGAATTTTTCATAAGCTGGATAACTTTGTTAAATTAACTTAATTATAGCTTAGAGAAATGTTCACTAATTTATAAACTAATAGACAGTTAAAATGACCTCCAGCTAATGTCTATTAAATCGAATTTTTATAATTAAAAGACAGTCTTGTCTATTTATCGATTTATTGGACTCCATCAATTTCCATCTCTTCAAGAATAGATGTACTCTGAGAAGGAAAGCAATTCATAATAAGGCGATTGGCAAGACATATATCTTCATGGGCCCGATTAAGATTACTTAAAACATCCTTAACTTTTGCATCATCATAACCATGTAGGGTACTCAAAAAATCCTCTAAAAACCTTAAGCCATTTTCTAAATGATACTCGGCACTATAGGTATTGGATGATATATAATGCTCTTTGTCTTCTTCTTTTTGTACTTTATTTATAGTAATAACAGAATGAATATGCACAAATTCTTTATGTGACAGCGTCCTATATTTAGATGACTCACCGGGGGCCAGCCAAGCCTTAATAGTATTTACACTGATATGTGTTAACTTTGATAAAGACGACGGTGTTAAATTATTTTCAAGTAACAACTGTTTTAATTTCTTATTCCAAGACATCGAACCACCACAATAATAACAATTAAGAAAAATACAGGGTACAATGTACCCTTTTGTGGTTTGTTTTGCAAGTGATAAGTATGTGTCGTCTATAAATAATGTATTAATAAATGAATTGCAATACTATCGGAAAACACCTGTTTTTCGGATAGCTTGATTTACTCTCTTGAGTGCAGCAAGAAAATTTAATATACATATACGATAAACACTGTCGGATTAAATAATTGTACGGAAATATTCTAACTGGGTTTTTACGCTACTTTATCAGCCCCCGATCTTTACACCTTGGGATCAACCACCAAAGAGCATCCGTTATTTTCTTTAAATCCAATACGTCTCCGGCACATTCAAAAAAGACAGGCTCACCCTCATAACAGCCAGTAATTGTGTCATACCTATCGTGCCAAAAATATGTGTATATTAGGTCTTTGTGCTGGGACATCTGCTCGGTGATAGCCCCCAGCTTGATTACATCCTTCATTTGCACTATTGCACCAAGCTCTTCTTTTAGCTCTCTTACAAGTGCATTATCTGGTGTTTCCCCAATTTCTATTTTCCCACCAAATTCACATGTATATCCGGGGCAAGCTCCGTAGTGCTCTGGTCTTCTTTGAAGTAATATTTTGGGCTTTGTCGCAAAAATTATTAGAGACTCAAAGCGCAGGATTTTTGGACGAGTTTACGCCGCAAGCCCGTAAAACTGTTCAAATATAGACTGATTTTCTGCCTGAAGATGTTGGCCTTTCTTGAGCATGTGATGAAGTTCAATGCCAGCCAATGTCGCCCTGGCCGACTGAAAATCCTTAAAACCCTTAATTGGCTTAGTGATTTTTTTTACAAAACGATGGTCTTGTTCCACGATATTATTGAGGTATTTGATCTGCCTGACGTTAACCTGCAGGAACAGCCCTCCCATCATGAACAGCAGTGCCAGTTGTAGGTTAATGGTATCGATTCCGGCTTTGTTGGCGCCACTTTTATCCATCGTTACCTTGTCGGGAATGCCGCTTGAACCAATAGCTTTCTCAAAAAATGCTCTTGCTGCCGGTTCATCCCGTTTTTCGGACAGCATAAAATCAACGGTTTGGCCTTCCTTGTTAACGGCCCGGTAGAGATACATCCATTGACCTTTTACCTTAATATACGTCTCATCCATACGCCAGGAAACCCCAATAGGGCGCTTGTAGCGCTTGCGAAATGTCTCTTCCAGTTGGGGAGAATACTCAATAACCCAGCGATGAATGGTGGAGTGGTCTACTTTTAGCCCTCGTTCCAGAGCTAACTCTTCAACATCACGGTAACTCAATGAATAGGCCAGGTACCATCTGACCAGCATCAAAATAATATCCCGCTTAAAATGACGCCACTTAAAACTGATCATCGTTAACCATTCCTATCCAAAAATCCAGATCTTATCCTGGAAGATAACTTTTTGCGACAAAACCCCTGCTCGCAAGAGCGATCGATAGAGACCCTTCCTGTTGGAACAGCATATGCCGTTTGGGTCGGCATTGGCGCACTGGGGGCTGCACTTTTAGGTGTTGTTTTATTTCAGGAAACGATGTCAATTCTTAAGCTTTTATTCTTGGGAATGTTACTTATTTCAATCATTGGACTTAAAATTACTGCATAAGAAATGCCTGATTATAAAGCCTGGAAGTATTTTGATAGGGCAATGACAATGAATTTCTTGCCGGGTTTTATCGAACCACATGAAACCGGTTATTTTTCTCAACAACAAAAAAAGCGGTCTATTGTGTTTTGATAAAATTCATGTTCTGCTTTATTAAACTTAACTGCGAAATTCTCTATGATTTTATCATGTTGATACAAGGCGTTCTTTTATCGCTTATTGCCGGACTAGCCATTACAGCTGGAGCCTGGTTAGCAAGCCTTCGTCTGTTCAAATCCGTTTGGGTTCAGGAAGAGTTTCGTCACACCATAACCGCCTTTGGTGGTGGTGCACTGGTTTCTGCTATCGCCTTTGTGCTTATTCCTGAAGGGGCGCGACAACAAAGTTCTTTTAGTACAATTCTAACTTTTTTTGCCGGCGGCCTTGTATTCATGTTCATTGACCGTTTGCTGGCAGAAGCAAAAAATCCTATGGCTCAATTCATTGCCATGATGCTGGATTTTATCCCGGAAGCCATTGTCCTTGGTGCTATCCTTACAGAGGACATTCGCAAGGCGGTGTTTATAACCTGCGTTATTGCAGCGCAGAATTTACCGGAAGGCTATGCGGCTTATATAGAAATGCAAGAAAACCGAAGAAAAAAAGAATCACTTTGGAAGTTTTTTTTCGTAGGCATAACCGGTCCGATATATATTCTTCTTGGTTCTAAATTATTTGTTCCTTATCCACACGGCATACTGAGTGCTATCATGACGTTTTGCTCAGGGGGTATTCTCTATCTGGTATTTGAAGATATCGCACCACGCTCAGTCATGAACAAGCACTGGCTGCCTCCGTTTGGAGCCGTGGCAGGTTTTACCGTTGGATTAGCAGGCTATCTCTACACATAGCTCATTTCTTTACAGCGGTTCCCGGCGAAGCCGGAACCCGCTGTAAATAAGTTGTTTTAATTGTCTAAAAAGATATTTTTCGCGAAGTCTATGATTTAAAATGTCATTTTTAATTTTAAAGTTGACATCTGATGTTGAGTTGCAAAGATTTGGTTGAAACAGTTAAAACAAGTTTCGCATCGATTAAAGAAGTAAAAAAACGCCAAAGACCCATCAGTTTAGTTGATACGTTAATGTCGGGCTATGCTTTATTCAGTTTGAAATATCCCTCTCTGTTACAGTTTGATCGTCACCATCGAGAGGATATGATTAGCCATAATCTCGAGCATATTTTTGGTATTAAAGCAGTGCCTTCAGATACTCAGATGAGAAAGCGTTTAGATGAAATTGAGCCAACCTTACTCCGACCCACTTATCGACGTCTCTTTGCGCAATGCCAGAGAAGTAAGCATTTAGAGCTATTCAAATACTATGAGAACCGCTATTTGATGCCATTGGATGGAACAGGTTATTTCAATTCAGATGATGTGCACTGTGATAACTGTTGTCAGCGGCATCATAAAAATGGACGAATTAGTTACTACCATCAAATGCTATCAGCAGCCATAGTTCATCCAGACCATAAAGTGGTGATTCCTTTTGCCCCAGAGCCGATTATGAAAACAGATGGTGCCAATAAAAACGACTGTGAACGTAATGCGGCCCTGCGTTTTCTTAATGATCTGAAACGCGAGCACCCTCATTTAAAGCTAATTTTTACAGGGGATGGTCTGTTTTCAAATGCTCCATTCATCAAACGCTTATGTGATGATGATCATTGGTTCATCCTGGTTGCCAAAGAAGGGGATCATAAACATTTGTTTGAAGAGTTTAATGCATTGCCTCGAGCTACTCATGAAGTGAGAGAAGGCAAAATAACTCATCGTTTTAGTTGGTCAAATCAAATTGCAATTAATGATACTCACCTTGATTGTATAGTGAACGTTTTAGAGTATTGGGAGGTGCATGATAATGGTAAAAAACAGCGTTGGGTTTGGGTAACCAATATTCCCTTAACTGAAAAGAATGCTTACAAAATTATGAGAGGAGGACGGGCACGACATAAGATAGAAAATGAAACGTTTAATACATTAAAAAATCAAGGATATCAGTTTGAGCACAATTTTGGTCATGGTAATAAACATTTGAGCACCGTATTTGCTCATTTGATGATGCTTGCTTTTTTTGTTGATCAGCTGCAGCAGCTTGGCTGTAAACTATTTAAAAAAGCACTTGCAAGATTGCATACTAAGCGCTCGTTATGGGAAAGAAAACGAGCATTATTTTTTGATTTTTTTATCAATAGTATTGAGGACTTATGGTCTGCTTTAGCGTTTGGACATAAGGCATCATTAGCGCCTAATTCATCATAATGCTGCAAGCATCTTTTTGTTATTATATACCGGATTGGATTTGAACTACCTTGTAAATTGATTGTTTTTTAGACTGAATCTAATTTCAGCGCTTGCGCTTGCCCTATAAAAACTGAGCTAATACCGCTTTTTAAAAATTTCTTAGGCGGGAGCCGCTGTGCTTTTGCTGCATCGCTTGACATATGGCTGTTCCAATTCCGCCTGTGCCACCGGTTACTAATGCAATCTGTTTAATCATTTTGATTTTACCCTCCTTGATTTACATATATTTCCTATATATATAAGCAATAAACCGTTAATCTATATTATTTCAACCTCTTCCGCTTGAGGGCCTTTTTGTCCTTTGCCCATTTTAAATAGAACATTGGCTCCTTCGGGAAGGGTTTTAAATCCATTACTTTGTATAGCACTGAAATGAACAAAATAATCCTTGCCGCTGCTCTCGATAAAGCCAAAACCTTTGCCTTCATTAAACCATTTTACTTTACCACGTATTTTGTCAGCCATTTTCTTTTTCCCTATATTCAGTTGCATTCTAATTCATTATTTTTATGTGATAAATGGACGCTGTCAATAGCTTATTATTTTGGTTTATCAGGCATAAAAATTAATTGCTTTTTATATTGGCGAAGTGGTATTTAATAGTCATCATATCTTTGCGCATAAGACTTCGGGTGCGTATTTACTGTTTAAATATTTGTAAAGTCTTTTTTTCATACATACGTTTTAAGCCCAGAACAAATCAATGATTATAGGGCGGTTATTTGTTACAATTTTAACAGATTGTTACGTAAATTTCTTTTGCGAATATAGGTATTAAGACCTATATGGTTACTGTAACCTAAAAAGTTTGCAATTTTTCTAACAGATAAGCCCAGAACCAAAAGTTCCTTGACTTTTTCAACATCATTGTCAAATTTACTTTTTTGTATAGTGCCTTTTGGTTTGCCAAGCTTGATGCCTTGTCTTTTTTTGCTAGCCAAGGCTTCTTTTGTTCTCAAACTGATTAAATCTCTCTCAAGTTCTGAAAATAATGAAAATAGGGTAATCATGACTTTTGAAGTCATGTCGTGTTGCTTAATGTCCAACTGTTGTTTAATCACAATGACACGCACCTGTTTTTGTAACAATTCATTAATGAGTCCTATGACTTCAGCGGTGCTTCTTCCAAGGCGACTTAATTCAGTAACGATTAAAATGTCCGCATCATTTAAGACAGATAGCATTTCGTCAATCCGACGCTCTTTACTGGTTTTTCGACTGGATATTGACATCTCAATAAAATCATCAACTTGAAACTGATGTTTTTTTGCATACTCAAAAATTTCCAGCTTTTGGTTGTTCAAATCTTGCTTATCAGTAGAAGTACGAATATAGGCAATCGTTTTGCTCATAAAATCACCAAAAATCAGTCCGTTAACAGTTAATATAAAAATATAGATTAAATTATACAGATAGTGATATAAATATAAAGTATTAAAGTAATCCAAATTAAATGTTAAATAACGGCCGTTATTTGTTATACAAAAATTGTTTGCATAGATATTGTCAATGTTAAATTTTTCGAAGCTCTGTCATAGAAACAAAAAGACGCAACGGATTTCCTGGGAAAGGATGGAAAAAATCAAATTTTTGATAGAACTTCAAGGCATTATCATCGAGCGCATCTAAAATGAGCCCATGCGTAGATAGCCCTAGATCATTTAATTTCATGGCATGTCTTAAAGCATAAATCAGAGATTTTGTTCCAAGCTTCTTACTTTGGAATTTTTGATCTACTGCAAGTCTTGCTAGCATGGTTACAGGAATTGGGTAGGTAGGCAGGCTTGTAGAAGGTATGTCTTTGCGTTTTACTGTGGAAGCAGAAAGGGTATAGTAAGCGGCAATCTCTTTTTTATCTGAATAGTACTCATTTGTTGTTAGCACCATTGTTTTACTGATCCCTTGCTTAGCGTGCTTTTGAGCAAATTTTTTCATAAATTTATTCATTTCATCGATGCCGCAGTCAAATTCTTTTATGGCGTGCTTTTTGGGATCAAGGGGTTCAAACTCTTGTGCAAATGTCATTAAAATCCTTCTTTATCCAATAAATCAGCAGCTTCTCTAATTTTTTTGCTTGGTCTTCTGTCTCTATTGCAGATAACAAGGAAATTATCAAATTGCTCATTGGTTAAAGTGATTTCCGTTTGTGCTTTTAAGGTTTTAGGCGCATCGGTTTTAATCAGACTTACGAGATAATCGGTTAATGTCATTTCTTTAACCAGCGCTGCTCTCTCAGCCAGCTTTTTTGTTTCAGGGCTGATTTTTGCTTCCAATCTTTCATAGTTTACTTTAGCTATCATTTTCAATACTCCAAATGTTTCTATGATTATTATAGCATACGCCTGTTAGACGTACAAAATTATTTGGGTTGCCTTCTGGAAATTTATATATGGCTCAACAGGAGGTCTGGAAAAATACCGCACAGGGTGTAATTACTTGACATGACAATGCAATTGCATTACTATATATGATATAGACTTTTTTTGGAGTTGGTTATGAATAATTCTATTATAGTGAGCGAATCTACATTGACTGATCGATATCAAACCACGGTTCCTGAGCCAATTAGAAAGGCGCTTCATTTAAATAAGCGTGCCAAAATTCGATACACCATTCAATCTGATGGAAGTGTTGTTTTGTCACGCGCAGATAATAAGGACGTTGATCCTGTTCTTTCTGGGTTTTTAAATTTCCTGGCTGCGGACATATCTAAACATCCTAATCATTTAAAGAGTGTAAGTCCTGATCTCGTTTCTCATGTATCAACTCTGGTTTCAGGTGTAGATGTTAATTTGGATGAGCCATTACTAGATGAGGATGACTGAATTTGACATCAAATAATCCCAATAACGTAAATGGCTGGACTATATTCGTGCATCCCATGTTTATGGGTGAATATGAAGACTTAATTCATCAGGTTGAGAAACTTAAGAAAAAAGATCCAGTCAACTATAAGAATAAAAATGTAACCAAGCGACTCGCAGCGATTAATAAATTGGCTTTTGAAATAATTCCACAAGATCCGACGTTACCAGAATATCGTCAAGGATCAACTTTGGGAAGAGAGCATAAGCACTGGTATAGAGCTAAGTTTTTTCAGCAATATCGTCTGTTTTTCAGATACCACTCAGAATCCAAGATTATTGTATATGCCTGGGTGAATAATGAAAAACATAAAAGGGTATATGATAGTAAAACAGATGCTTATAGAGTTTTTGAGAAGATGTTAAATAAAGGAAATCCTCCTGATGACTGGACAGCACTTTTGAAAGAAGCGAAAAAAACCTCTCATCATTTATCAAAAATCATTGATTAATCGACCTGCATTTTCTTTTCATCATTATCTATTTTTAATTTAATCAATTTTTAAGCCAAAGAGGTCTAACTTTGTAGATTGTTAGACCTCTTTTATATGTGTAGCAAATGTAGCGATGTAGCAGCAATAAAAAATTAAAATCGGATTTCAATAATTTGTTGACTTGTAGTCACAATAGGACTACAATAACAATATATATTTTAGGAGAATTACCATGGCTAATGTAGACACCTATGTACGTGCCAGAATCGATTCGGAAACCAAAATGCGAGCTGCCGATGCATTAGAGGCGATGGGGCTATCGGTATCCGATGCCATTCGCCTGTTGATGTTGCGCATTGCTGATGAAAAGCGTATGCCTTTTGAAGTCAGGGTTCCTAATAAGGCGACCAGGGATGCCATACGTGAACTTGAAGAAGGCAAGGGTAAAAAATTCAGCAGCATTGATGCTTTGATGGATGATCTGAATGCGGACGATTGAACGCTCAACGAAATTTAAAAAAGATTACAAGCGAGAATTAAAAGGCAGGTATCGAGATATCCTTGAATCAGAATTAAAGACGATTCTGGTTCCGCTAATCAATGATGAAGCTTTGGACATTCGCTATCGTGACCACGATTTAAGCGGTAACTGGGCAGGCTATCGAGAATGCCATATCAAGCCTGATTTGCTTTTGATTTACCGTAAGCTGGATGGTGATATCCTAAAACTTGCCAGGCTTGGCTCTCACAGTGAGCTTTTTAGCTAATCAACTACTACTTATATAGCATAAGGATTTAATTCAACTACCGTTTTCTGGTTGTGCTTATTGATTCTAATGTAATTTTGGTTTGCAAGTAATTCTAATGCTTCATCACGTGTTTGTTTGTCACGTATGGGGCTAAATTGCTGAATTTCCCTAGGTGTAGTTTGATGCTTGTCATGGGTTATCAACCAATTCAGTAAACGCTGGGCTTCCAGTATTTCTTCTTTTTCTGACTGAATACTAAATATTGGGTTAAATTACAGAAACGGGACAAATGCGAACTGTAATGCTATATTTGCGCAAAATATTGTAACTGGAGTAACGAAGTGAAAAGATATAAATTTAATGCCGAAGGCTATAGATATTATATAGATAGTGAGATAGAGCTCTCCGTGTAAGCCTCCCCTAAAATAGGTGTATTTCTGATTAGAGTTCTCCAAGTTAAACTATGTTTGAGGAGAACAAAAATGAAAAAATCGCGGTATACAGAAACACAAATTGTCAAAATTCTAAAAGAAGTCGAAGCAGGTCGGCTGGTAAAAGAAATTTGTCGTGAATATGGCATTTCAGACGCAACCTATTACAACTGGAAAGCAAAATATGGTGGTATGGAGGCATCCGATATAAAACGTCTGAAAGATCTTGAAGAAGAGAACCGTCGTCTAAAGCAGATGTATGCTGAGCTAAGTCTTGATCACAAAATCCTGAAGGATATTGTCGAAAAAAAGCTGTGAAGCCATCTGTGAGACGGGAGCTGGTTGATTATGCAGTGAATGCTCATACTGTGAGTTTACGCCGGGCGTGTAAGGTTGTGGGTATCAGCGACTCAGTTTATCGATATAAGCCGGATAGCCAATCTGATGAAGGCGTTATTGTGGCATTGCAGGAATCATCCGAACGCTATCCGGCGTATGGCTTTAGTAAATTGCTTAAAGTCTTACGCCGCCAGGGTCATAGGTGGAATCATAAACGTGTTTATCGGGTGTATTGTGAACTGAAGCTCAATATGCGTCGTAAAGGCAAAAAACGGCTTCCTAATCGCTCACCCGAACCACTGAGTGTGCCAGCATCCATTAATCAGTGTTGGTCTATGGATTTTATGTGTGATGCGTTGATGTGTGGCCGACGCTTCAGAACATTTAACATAGTAGATGATTTTAACCGTGAAGTGTTGGCTATCGAAATCGATTTGAGCCTGCCTGCTCAGCGAGTGGTTCGCGTATTAGAACGTGTTGTTGCATGGCGAGGTTTGCCTGCTAAATTACGCATGGATAATGGTCCTGAATTTATCTCAAGCACATTAGCAGACTGGGCTGAAAAGCATCACGTGGCTTTAGAATTTATTAAGCCAGGTAAACCAACGCAAAATTCATTTATTGAGCGATTCAATAGAACTTACCGCACGGAGATATTGGATATGTACGCGTTTAAAAATTTACAAGAAGTCAGGGAGCTGACAGAAAACTGGATAAAAGAGTACAACGACGAAAGACCCCATGATTCACTAAATGATTTAACGCCGTGGGAATATCTGGCAAAAAATCAGCCAATGAACTCTAATTTAGGATGCCACTAAATATGGGGGGTTTACATCCGAACAAGAGCTATGTAAGATACAAAAAATAATATCCAGCTTTCCGCATGCTTCAAAATCAAGGGAGTCAATTAAACAGTTTTTAGAATTTTCTCCTGATGAAACCCCTAAGTATATTCTTGCTATTACTGCAAATGCTTTTGATTGCTGTGGTAATACAATGTTGGGAGTAGCATGTGAGTATGGCTACTCTGTTAATGCAGTACAAAAATTAATTAACATGGGTGCAAATGTAGATATGCCCGATCACAATATGAATAAGCTAGCACTTCACTGGGCAATAAATAGGCTTTGTCGCAAAAATTATTAGAGACTCAAAGCGCAGGATTTTTGGACGAGTTTACGCCGCAAGCCCGTAAAACTGTTCAAATATAGACTGATTTTCTGCCTGAAGATGTTGGCCTTTCTTGAGCATGTGATGAAGTTCAATGCCAGCCAATGTCGCCCTGGCCGACTGAAAATCCTTAAAACCCTTAATTGGCTTAGTGATTTTTTTTACAAAACGATGGTCTTGTTCCACGATATTATTGAGGTATTTGATCTGCCTGACGTTAACCTGCAGGAACAGCCCTCCCATCATGAACAGCAGTGCCAGTTGTAGGTTAATGGTATCGATTCCGGCTTTGTTGGCGCCACTTTTATCCATCGTTACCTTGTCGGGAATGCCGCTTGAACCAATAGCTTTCTCAAAAAATGCTCTTGCTGCCGGTTCATCCCGTTTTTCGGACAGCATAAAATCAACGGTTTGGCCTTCCTTGTTAACGGCCCGGTAGAGATACATCCATTGACCTTTTACCTTAATATACGTCTCATCCATACGCCAGGAAACCCCAATAGGGCGCTTGTAGCGCTTGCGAAATGTCTCTTCCAGTTGGGGAGAATACTCAATAACCCAGCGATGAATGGTGGAGTGGTCTACTTTTAGCCCTCGTTCCAGAGCTAACTCTTCAACATCACGGTAACTCAATGAATAGGCCAGGTACCATCTGACCAGCATCAAAATAATATCCCGCTTAAAATGACGCCACTTAAAACTGATCATCGTTAACCATTCCTATCCAAAAATCCAGATCTTATCCTGGAAGATAACTTTTTGCGACAAAACCTCGGATATCCCATGTTCCCGGCATACATCCTTTACCAATCGTCCTACTTCAACTGATTTTAATATGTTTAAAATTTGATTTTCTGTAAAGCGACTGCGTTTCATCGTTCCTCCTCTTTTTTGCTTATTATGCCGGAGAAACTCTAATTGAAAATGGTGCTATTTTAAGGGAGGGTTACAAACCCATTAATACTAATCAATTTTGTTGATAACACATTGCTTAAGAGCATTGTTGTTACAAATAAAATTGATATTAAAACCAAATACTTATATCTTGATTGCGAGTTCGTTAATTTAAGTTTGTTTAGATTTTTAGAGGCAAAAATCGTTCCTATAAGATACCCATCCTTCCCTGAAAAATTATTCATGAAATCAGGATTTTCAGTAATTTCATCATACTCTAGTTTAGATGTTTTTTTGTGTCCTCCATCCAGTGGAGTATAGAGGATATTATTATTAATAAAATCTATATTGAGCTTATATTTACTTCTATCCATTTTTTTTCAAAGCAATGTAATAATAAGGTGGGTGATTGGTTTCGTCTTTATAATCTATAGGATCTTGTTCGGTTCCTAGTGGCATATGAGTGTCCACGTGAATAAAACCAATAGACTGTGCAACTTTTATAATAAAGTCGGCGCTCCAGTAATAATCTTCAACTTCACAATCTATATTTAATAATTTTATTTTTGTAAGATCGCCATCTTTATCTGGCGGTATACCTTGACCTTGCACACTTGTGTAATTTTTTGTATACAAGTTTTTGTTGCCATTAATAATAAATAAACAACCACCTTCTTCTAAAGAATTAAAACATTTGAGTAGCTCTGATTTTATTTCTTTTTCTGAAGATAAATGAAAAAACATTAGAATCGAAAAAATTGATTTATATATACCAAACTGATAATGAGTTTCATTATTGTTCAAAAAAAAACGAGAACTTGAGTTGTTTTTTCTTGCATTTTCTAAAGCATTTTCGTCTATATCGCAACCATTTACTTCACTACAAAAATTTTTTAGAAAGTTTGTAGACCTTCCCGATCCACATCCAAGATCTAATACGTTGCTTAAGTCTGCTTTGTTTTTCCTGGCAAAAAATTCTATATCTCTAAAAGGGTTATGTCCGTAAACTGCTGTAAATTCAGGTTGACTTTTTAGGAGTGGAGTCATCGCTAAAATTCGGTACTATTGAGTTGCGAAAAACAATAACTATCGAAGGAGATTAGCGATGACGGATTACAATATTACAGTTGGAAAGGAATTGCTTCCAGAACTTTTATCAAGCCAGGATGGGCTCGCAAAGCTTGTTGAAGGTGTATTGAATCAGGTATTGGAGGCACAGGTGTCAGAAAGTCTGGGAGCAGACAAGCATGAACGTTCAGGTGAACGTATAGGCTATCGTAACGGTTACCGTCCAAGACAACTATACACTCGTGTGGGACCAGTCACTCTTCAAGTGCCGCAGACACGTGATGGCTCTTTTTCTACCGATATTTTTAAGCGCTATCAACGCAGTGAGCAGGCTTTTGTATTGGCTCTGATGGAAATGGTTGTTAATGGCGTATCAACCAGAAAAGTTAATAACATTACTGAAGAACTTTGCGGTGCTAGTTTTTCAAAGTCAACCGTCAGTCAACTGTGTTCTGGTCTTGATGCAAGAGTCAGAGCCTTCAACGAGCGTCGGTTTGATGGTGACAACTACCCATTTATCATGGTTGATGCGATGTTTATCAAGTGTCGTGATGGTGACAGAGTCGTGTCTCGAGCAGCCTTGACCATCTCGGGTATCAGAAGTGATGGCTACCGTGAAATACTGGGCCTTCGCATTGGTGACACTGAGAGCTATGCTACATGGGATGAAGCGTTTAAATGGCTAAAATCTCGTGGGCTAAAAGGCGTGATGTATGTTGTGTCAGACCAGCATGCAGGGCTTGTGGAAGCGGCTAGAAAGCACTTTCAAGGTGCAACCTGGCAACGATGCCAAGTTCACTTGATGCGCAACATCCTCGGGCACTGCTCTGTCAGACACCGCAAAGATGTTGCTGAAAAGGCAAAGCTTGTTTTTCAGGCACCTGATATGGAAGAAGCCAGGCGTAGACGCGATGATTTTATTGATGCCTTTGAGAAAAAAGCACCAAAATCAGTTACCTGCCTTGAGGAGGCTTTTGACGATGCCATGGTAGTTATGGCGTTGCCGGAGAAATACAGGAAGCGACTTCGCACCACCAACATGCAAGAGCGAATTAACGAGGAAATCAGGCGCCGAGAACGAGTGATAAGGATATTTCCTAATGATGATTGTAAACGCTTAATTAACCCCACTCTTCTCAGGCATTTCCAAAGCAGGTAAGCTGCGCATGTTTTCAAGTTCGGAAGGGTTTACATGAAAGGGCAGCAAAGCTTCGAGCTGTTCGATGGTTTCAGCATATTGGATGTTGGTCAGTGCGTATTTCAACCATGCGAAAGCATCAACCTGGTGTTGCTTACAGGTTTCGATGAGGGAATAGAGGATAGCACCTGCTTTGGCGCCCGTTTCGTTGCCATGAAAGAGCCAGTTTTTTCGTCCGATGACGAAAGGTTTAATGGAGCGCTCTGTTCGGTTGTTATCTATTTCGAGACGGCCATCGTCAAGGTATCGTTTGAGCGCAACCCAGTGCGTCAACAGGTAATGAACGGCTTTGCCCAATGGGCTTTTCGGTGGGATATTGATTTTTTTATCTTCAACAAAGTCTTTGAGTTCATCAAGAATAGGTTTGGCCTCTTTTTGTCTTGCCTGATAAATATCGTCTGGTGCAGCCTTTGCCTCTTTGAGGGAAGCTTCCAGCTGATAAAGCTCGGTAAAATAGGTCAAGACTTTATGGGCAATGCCTTTTTTCTTGCCGGCAAGTTTGACCACATCGACAAAATACCTTCTGGCGTGCGCCATACAGGCAACATGGGTAACATGGTCTTCTTTGTCTAAAGCGACATAACCACCATAACAGTCAGCATGCAGGTAGCCGCTGAAGTCGGAAAAGAAATCAGCCGGTATCTGGTGAGTGCGTGACGGATGGTACTGATAAACATAACAGCGTTTATCCGGTGGACCGCCAATGAATAGCCACATATAGGATTTTGATGTTGGCGGTTTGTTTTTCTGCTTGAGCACCTGCACGGGTGTTTCATCCGCATAAGCGATGTCATAATCGTGAATGGCCGCAACCATGAGTTTAACCAGCGGCGTTAATAAATCAGCGGCTTTTACCACCCAGTTGCAAAGCGTTGCTCTGGTAACGGGAATGCCCGCTTCTTTAAACATCGCCTCCTGGCGATAAAGCGGCATGTGGCGGTTAAACTTGGCATCAATCACTGCTGCCAGTAAACCAGACGATGCAATGCTTTGTGGAATAGGTTGTTTCGGCAGTTTGGCCGTTTGAATGGTTTCTTCACATGTCTTGCAAGCGTATTTTTTACGAACATGAACCACACGGAAGGTCATTTGCGGTACAACATCCAGTTGTTCTGAGATGTCGTCACCAATATGAGTTAACTCACAACCACAGTCGCAATGTTTTTCTTCATCGCTTAAGTCATGAATCTGCTCAACATAGGGTAATGACTTGGGCAGTGCTTTGCGGCCTGTGCCTTTTTTAGCACGGGTATAGGTAATGGTTTCAGTTTGAGAAGGCTCAACAGTCGATTCATCCTGTTCACTGGATGGCTCTGCTTCGTCAAATTGCAATGCCATTTGTTCCGGCACGACACCTTTTTCGCTTTTGCGGCCAAAGCGTGCATTACGGAATAAGTGCAGCTGGTGGCGAAGCGTTTCGATAGTGCTTTCCTGCTGAGCCAACAATGCCAACAAACGCGCATTTTCTTCGCGTAATTGCTCTACTGTTAAGTCAGATTGTTGTTTCATCGTTGGTATTATTTGTGTTGTTTTAATGGGCACTATTATACCAAAATAAGCATGCAATGTAACGGTTTAATTTAATAAAATCATGAAGTTAACTTAAAAATAATGCTTGAAATCAAGCATGGGAAATTCAGACATCAACTTAAATTCAAGCCCCGCCAACAACCAGTCCAACTGTTGGTGAGTAATGGCTTCAAGCTGGGTTGACGTCTTCTCCATCTTAAATTTTCCACGCTCTAAGCGCTTGTGATAAAGCACAAAACCATTCTTATCCCAAAACAAACACTTAACCCTGTCACGGCTACGATTATAAAAAACGTAAACAGAACCATCGTTCGCCGGCGATTCAAATTCCTCAATCACCATGGCAGCCAAGCCATTAATGGCTTTTCTGAAATCAACAGGTGTTGTTGCAACATAAATCGCTGTCGTTTCCGGTAAGCGCAACATTATAACGCCCCTGCAAACGTTAAAACTTCACGTAAAATGACTTTGTCGGTCTGACCGCTGATTCCAAGGCGTACACCATTTGGCAACATTAACTGAATGGCCGGCTCATAGGGCGTGTTTGCCGAAGTAGGTTCAACAGCTGACTTAACCGCTAGAAAATGAGGGGATGTTCTCTGCGCTTTTGAAGCTTTAGGACGAAGACGTCCTCGCCAATAACAAAACGCTGAATGACTTATGCCTTGCTGTTCACAGTAAACAGCTTGGGTTAAACCACTGACTTCCCATGAGTCATTATGAGATTGCCAAAATTCGCGTCGTGATCTTTTCGGATTGTCTGTCATGCTGATTTTCTCCGTTGTTAAAAATAAACGGAGTATCAAGGTTGGGAAGGAACTTTGCTAGGTGAGGTTAATTAAGCGCTTACTGATGATTCTGCATGGCGGCTGATTGGCGCTTTATTAGCTGAACAAAACGAGCAGTGGCAATCAAGGCGTTATCTTAATATGGACGAATTTAATGACTGGCTGGCTGAGAATGAAGCCGGAAAGTCTAATGTTGTAGGGATGAATGCTTTGACTAAATAACGTACTAACTTGATAGGCTGAATTAATGGGAATTTACAGCACTTTTTGGACTTGACCTCTAAAAGCCAAATAGCCTGTTCCAGTGATTGTGCTTTTTTTATATTTTTCTGTTTGCTCATTATTAAATTTTAACATTTTATTACTACACTATTCCGTTTCAATTAGGTATTCGCTTTTTAATTCCGGCCAAATATTTTCTTTAAAATACAATTTAAGTCTGGCTTCTTGCGGTGGTGTGAAAGTAGCATTAGTTTTTTTTGGTGCTACTTTTTCAATATCTTCTTTGCTTAAATTCTGTATCCATTCAGACTGAGCTAAGCTATATGATTCTTCTTCTAATTTCTTTTTTCTTTCAATTTCTAATTTTTTGTTTTCAAACAATTTCTGTTGAGCTATTTCCTGTGGAGAACGATAATTTTTTTCAAACCAAGGCTTTCCTTTTCTTAATCTTCCGATAAGTACATTTAACACATCATCATATTGTTTGTATTTTGATGGTTCATATTCAAGTCCATATGAAAAATGTAAAATTGATTCTTGAACCATTTGTGGATCTGCTAATCCAGTTTCATATATATCTAATAAATGATTTCTATTAAAACCATTATCCTCTAACGGCAAAATATTTATTGCTTCCCACTCATCAGGTAAGTAAAGTTTATTTCGACTATCATTTGATTTCTTGTTGATTTCCTTATGAGAACCAAATGATTCTTTATTGATTTCTATATGATCATCAAGCGAAACCATCCTTTTGTATTCGATAGCGGCATTTCTAACCATCTCCATTATCCTAAAAGAATAAAAACCTCCCCTACCTGTTTTTCCTTTTTCCCTTATTATCAAATCCTTTCCTACCAATCTTTGAATTGAGGTTTTAACCATTTTTATAGTTGTATTAGTTATATCAACAAGGGTTTCTCCTTTTATCACACCTGTTGTTAACATTCCCCTGGACATGCACCGCTCAACAATAAAAAGAAATATTTTTTTTTGATGGCCAGTCAAACGAAAAATTGTATCCAAAGCCGTTTCAGTGTCATAAAGGATTTCAATAGAGTCTTTTTCTTTCGTTTCATTTGTTTTTGTTGTTTCTAAAATAGCGCCATTTGAATAATTACCTCGTGATTCCTTTTTGATTTCCAATTGATTATTAGTTGGTTTCTCTTTGATATCCTTTTGATCGCCAATTGATTCCTTTTCAAATTCATCCATGTAATTCCATGGCCTATAATCAGATTTCTTGAATTTTCGTTTGCTACTTTTATTACTTAATTCATCTATAGTTGGCATCCATATACCCTCTTATTAAAATTATGCACTTACAGCGCCAATATTTTTGGAATCAGCATTTAAGAGTGAGCTTTCCTTATTTTCTTTACATAGATTATTTGTACCTAAAAGTTCTCTAGTTAATAAATCAATATCTTCTCTGGCTGGGCTTTTATTTAATGAGTCATAAATAGAATCACCTTTTGTTAAAACATTCTCAAATTCTTGGCTTTTTCTTACTACTGACTTGATTAAGCTATTTTCATAATTAGTCATAAGAAAATTCATTGTTTCATGTGATAACGATGTTCTCACATCAAACTCATTTAAAAGAGGGCTAAGTTTTATAGATGTATGAAAGTTCTTTTCAATATTTCTAATTTCTTGTTTAGTGATTTCCAATCCTTCTAAACTAAACTCAGAAGGAGTAACTGGAGCAATAACTTGATCAGAAGCTAAAGCAGCAGCTGTAACAGAACTACCTAGGGCTGGCGGACAATCAATTAAGATTAAATCGTATTGCTTCTTGAGTGGTGAAATCATATCTCGATAAATACGATCAAGAGGTAACCTCTTGAGCATCAGATTGCTATCAAGAAGAGCGTTCTCTATCCTACTAGGCAGAATATCCAGTCCTTCATAGACAGTTACAATTCCATCTTCAATAGGCATTTCTTGGTTTATTAGCTCAATCATTACTGGAATATCATGAGCATCGACCCTGCATGCTTTAGTTAAATTTCCTTGCTGATCAAGATCGATTAAGAGGGTTTTTGCTCCATACAACGATGCTCTAACACCTGTTGCCAAACATATTGAGGTTTTTCCTGTTCCCCCTTTTACAATTTGGAACGTAATAATTTGGGGAGAAAACTTTAAGCCAAGAAGTTGTTTTGCTGTTTCATGCGAAAAGTAAACTCTATTTCTACTTTTACCATGAAGCAAATTTTTCCTTTTAATTTGATTATGGAGAGCTTGTGCTGTGATACCTAATGCTTCAGATGCTTCACTGACTAACATTTTTGGTTCCATTATAAACTCTCCTTTTGTTTAAGTTGATTGTTATTATTAACGTTTAATTTAAACCGAGCATTATTTCATGTCAACATGTTTTTTGATTTATTTTCTTTTTACTTAATTATGAAAATAAGTAGTATTTTTATTAATTACTATTACTTATATGTATACTTCAATGATTCCCGGAAGGATTTCTATATGATTCCTAAGTCTCGGAGCTTAAAATACCTTTGGTGTCTATATGATTTCTAATCTGAGCTTTAATATGGAGCTATGTTTTTCGAAATAACTATAAAATGAACTTGATGGTTGGTTTGATTTCTGAGAATCGTTATTGGTTAATACATCCCCTGATTTCCATTATGATTCCTATATGCTTATTGTTCGATTTTTATTTGATGTTCTTTTGATTTCGTTATGATATAAAATTGATGTTCATATGATTGCTATATGATTTCTGTTTGATTGCTTCTGTGATTTTTAATTGATTGCTATATGTGGGTTGTTTTCTTCTGAGAGTAGGGTAGAAGAAGGTTGTTCTTTTGATGATAAAAACGATTACATATTATTAGGTTGTAAATTCTGATCTTTTGTCTTGGGTGCTTAAATGATGCCTTTATGATTTTTATTTGATTTCTAATATTGTTGTTATTTTTTATGTAAAGTCCTAGAGAAATCAGGGTTTATAATGAATCCACAAGGATTAACAATGTTTTCTTGATTTCTAAATGATTGTTATATGAATTCCAATTCAATCTGTCTTTGTGTCGGTTTTTTAAATAATTCATATTGGCGGAAATATTTGTTATTTATTATAAATGAATGAGACAATCCGGTTTTATCCACAAAATCTGTGGGCAAGTCTGTTGATATCAAACGAAAGACTAGAATTAACGTTGATATTATCGATTGTTTGATCGAGTACCATTTGGAGTAATGGCATGGAGATTTTGACGCTTGAATTTGAAAAAAAGATGAAGTTGTATGTAAATAAACATGAAGTAACGTTAAAATGCTTCAAAACAGATGAGCATGGTAATATAAAATTCGGAGTTGATGCTCCCCGTATTATTTCTGTCGATAGAGAAGAAATATTTGAAATGAAAAAAAAGTAATGGGTGATTTTTTGAGAGTTAATAATGAATGATAAACAGACAAATTTTTTAGAATGCTGGAAAAAAGGTGTTCATTTAGCAGGTGATCAATTTTTTAATATAAAATCAGGTGATATTAATTCGGCGAACGATAAGGAGCAGTTAACTCCAAACTTTAACTTTATAAAAGACATATTTGGGTCTTTAAGCCATGGCGAAAAAATTATGCTTGGTCTGTTGTATTCCTTTTATGATCCAGAAGAAGGGCAGGTTTTGTTAACCGAAGCAAATGCCGCTAATTTTGTGGATGCCTTTTCATTTTTAGATGATCAGCGCAAAGACGTTATTCTTGGATTACTGGCTAATCATAGCGGTTGGTAATATTTCTTCTTAGAACTTATAAGAGAAGACATTTGATATGAAAAATAATGTTGTTAAGCTAAAAAAGCCTGTTTGTGGCCTTTGTGGTGACTCTGAAAACTTAACGAAAACACCTTGTTGTGACAACTGGATTTGTGATGATGTGCATACTTATGTTCCTTTTTCCTATGCAACGAACAGCTGTTCTCGAAATCATGAAAGATATACCATTTGCGCAACACATAGCAGGGAAGGGCACCCTGGTAAATGGCATGAGTGTAAATCCTGCAAGGATGAATATCCCATAGAGAATTATGTTGATTTTGCTACAAATGACTTCAATTTTGAAAAACTGAAAAACCCACCGAAAGTAACCATCAAATGTGTGAACTGTAGTTTCAAATCAAATACTGCCCAGGATTTTTCTTTTCAAACATCAAATGGATGGTACTGCGACAAACCTAAATGCCAGAAAGCGGCAATGAAGTTTTAAAAGACAGCAAGGTTTGATATTCGTTTTAACCTGTCTGGGTTTGAATCAACATAACCAGCAGTTGTTGTAATATTGGCATGGCCTGCTAAATGAGACACCGCTTTGATATCTGCCCCTTGTTCAATAAGTCGTGTAATAAATGTTCTTCGTCCTGAATGTGAGCTGGCACTTTTTATGCCTGCTTTGTCGTAAAGCTTGCGGAACCACTTTTGCAGAACATCAGGAGTGAATCTCTGCTTGCGTTGAGTTTTAAACAGCCAGTCTTTCTCATTGAAGATGGTGTCGTTTTCTTTACGAAAGTTTATATATTCTTTGAGCGCTTTAATGATTTTTTTGTTGTTTATATAAATGTGGCGCTGTTTCTCGCCTTTGGTCATCGAGCGGGTCAAGTTTGCTTCTTCTAAAACATTCAACCGCTCATCAAAAATATCAGGGATTTTAAGGGCAGCAATTTCCTTGGCGCGAAGACCCAGACCAAATGAGCAATAAATCATGGCCACATTTCGCTCAGGCATTTGCGCATCTTTGGCGATCACCAGCAGCCGTTTAAATTCATCCTCTGTTAAAACCCTTGCTTTTCCTTCTTTCGGCATTTTTATCCTTAAGAGTTCTTAAAAAGTTATTTGTATTCATATAATAAGACTTGTTTTTAAATGAGGCAAGAGGGCAGGGTCTTTTAACCCTTATAAATACAGGGGAGGTCTAACTTTGTAGAAATGTACCAGATGAATTAAGTCCTTCAGACTCGGTTAGTCTAATTATTTAATTTTATATTGGGTGATATTGTAATTGCTTAGATGAACGCTCAACCCCAAATTAGGATGAATTATATAATTTATTAGTTGGTATCTTTATTGGCACGGATACAACACTTATGGCTTGCGTGATAGGAAAGAAATTCAATGCACGCTGAAAACCATAGATATACCACTAAACAATAAGATTGTTGTCTTCAATGTTAATGCATGAAATTGAAAAAGAAGTAGCTTGCTTACCACAAGGATTGCGGGTTACGACAAATGATAAATCATTACGCCAAGCACAAAAACTAAAAAAACCGTGTATGCCTTTTCTAAGGATAATTTGGATAATCGATTTGCCCACCACACGCCTAGAGGAGAGCCAATGATGGCGGTTGGAGCAATTAATATAAAAATCATCCAGTTCACATATCCCAATGAAAATTCTGGAAGGCCGGAATCACCAAGGCTGCCATAAATAATGATTAAAGACCCAATACCACCAATAAATAAACCATTCAATACCGAGATGGCTAAAACACGTCGTAAAGGGTAATTAAAAAATTGCAGCATAGGGGTAATAATCGTTCCGCCACCGATTCCAAGCAAAGTGGATAAACATCCTGTCACCATACTCATTGGGATTAAAGAATATTTTAATGAAGGATTCGTTTTTGTGGGATTTTCTTTTTTCATAACATTATAAATAATGCAAAATATAAGATAGATGGCAAAAAAAACGGCTTTGTCGCAAAAATTATTAGAGACTCAAAGCGCAGGATTTTTGGACGAGTTTACGCCGCAAGCCCGTAAAACTGTTCAAATATAGACTGATTTTCTGCCTGAAGATGTTGGCCTTTCTTGAGCATGTGATGAAGTTCAATGCCAGCCAATGTCGCCCTGGCCGACTGAAAATCCTTAAAACCCTTAATTGGCTTAGTGATTTTTTTTACAAAACGATGGTCTTGTTCCACGATATTATTGAGGTATTTGATCTGCCTGACGTTAACCTGCAGGAACAGCCCTCCCATCATGAACAGCAGTGCCAGTTGTAGGTTAATGGTATCGATTCCGGCTTTGTTGGCGCCACTTTTATCCATCGTTACCTTGTCGGGAATGCCGCTTGAACCAATAGCTTTCTCAAAAAATGCTCTTGCTGCCGGTTCATCCCGTTTTTCGGACAGCATAAAATCAACGGTTTGGCCTTCCTTGTTAACGGCCCGGTAGAGATACATCCATTGACCTTTTACCTTAATATACGTCTCATCCATACGCCAGGAAACCCCAATAGGGCGCTTGTAGCGCTTGCGAAATGTCTCTTCCAGTTGGGGAGAATACTCAATAACCCAGCGATGAATGGTGGAGTGGTCTACTTTTAGCCCTCGTTCCAGAGCTAACTCTTCAACATCACGGTAACTCAATGAATAGGCCAGGTACCATCTGACCAGCATCAAAATAATATCCCGCTTAAAATGACGCCACTTAAAACTGATCATCGTTAACCATTCCTATCCAAAAATCCAGATCTTATCCTGGAAGATAACTTTTTGCGACAAAACCTTTTATGGACATCTAAACATACCCAACGCCTGCATCAAATAAAACAGGTTAAAAACCTCGACTATATTACAACGCCAAAGAGCTACCAGGCGGCAAGGAACTATGTCAAAAAGTATCCTAATGCCCGTTTAAGTGGCCTGTTAGATTCTAAGAACTTTTTAAATCCTTTCAAACCACTGCCTCCTGTCCAGGGAAAACCCTACCTTCATGGGCTGGGGAACCAGGATAAATCTATCAGTATTGGTCAGGACATTCGTGGCGGGCATACCTTTGTTTTAGGAACGACTGGTGTCGGCAAGACAAGGCTTGCTTCCATTTTAATTAACCAGGATATCAGAAACGGGGATGCAGTGATTGTTATCGATCCAAAGGGCGACTTGGATTTAGTACGTGACATGTATTCCGCCTGTCTTGCCTCAAACCGCCTCGATGATTTTAAAATCGTACATTTTGGCTTTCCTGACGTTTCGGCAAGTTATAACCCGCTAAAAAACTTTGACCAGATCACAGAAGTCGCCACGCGTATCACCGATGCCATTAATGCCGATGGGGAAGGGCAGCAGTTTGCTGATTTTGCCTGGAAGTATGTCAATGTGGTGGTGAACGCGCTTCATGCCTTAGGTGAGCTCATTACCTATAAGGAAATCGCTTTTTATATTACACGCCTTGAGCAGTTATTGATGCGTTATTGCGATAAGGTTTTAGTGACTGCGGACGCAAACTATGGTCCAGGCGTTGCTGAGATTATCGCTGATAATGACTCTCGTGTTGATAAATATGGTAATCCTTATCCCCCGATGGAACGTTCAAAAGCGGTATTAAAATACGTGAAGTCTTATGTCAGCAACATCATCCAGCAGGGTGACATTAAAGCCTTTCAGGGAAACCTTTTAATCGAATTATATGATGCAGCAAGTCTTGATAAGCAATATTACGACAAAATAACGGCCAGTGTGGGTCCTGTTCTTGCCAAGATTAACAGTTCTAATGCCTCAGATATTTTTTCAACCACAAGAGCTGATGCCGATATTGAGTTAATGGATATTATCAAGAACAAAAAAATCTTATACATTGGTCTTGATAGTCTTTCCAATGCCACCGTTGCTACCGATGTCGGTAAGGCATTTTTATCCGATTTAGTCTCAACGGCTGGAAAAATATATAAAGAACCCAATGCCAATTACACACTAAACCTTCATTGCGATGAGTTATCTGAAATCATCCAGGAATCCTTTGTCAAAATTTTAAATAAAGCGCGAGGTGCTGGCTTTCAGGTGACCGCTTATGCTCAGACTAAGCAGGACTTAGAAGTGGCGCTTGGCTCACGCGCCATGGCTGAGATGACAGAAGGGAATCTAAATACCCTGATTATGCTTCGGGTAAAAAATACCGATACCGCCAGAGTATTAACTGACATGTTGCCAGCTGTGGATGTGGTTTCCCATACACAGGTGTCCATGGTCAATGATACGCCTCATGGAGCTGATAACGTCTACTTTAATACAACCAATGAAGACAGGGTGCAGATGACGTCTATCCCCATGCTTGAACCTTCTGATGTA